>NZ_JAIWPS010000025.1:0-953 GCF_021191595.1 Alterluteimonas muca | reverse complement strand
CCCGCTCGAGCACCTGCTTCACCGCCTCCGCCCTGAACTCATCCGTGTATCGCTTGCTGCTCATGAACACCTCTGCTGTAGCCATGAATTATGGCCTGCGGGTGTCTGCAAAAGGCTGGGCGGTCCATTGTTAGGCGCGACTCGAGCGCCGCTAGTCTGGCAAGAGTTTGCCGTTGCGGGCAATCTTTGCACTGCAAGATGGGCAAAATAAGCCCCCGAATATTGCCTCCCGCCCACTTGACGGCTTGCGGAAGCGCGGCAAAGTCGTGTTACAGCTAGGACAGGACCTGCGTGGCATAAGCAAGCCCAGCATCAATACACCCAAGCCTCCCGCCAAGCCGCCGGCAATCATTGCTGGGATCAAGACATCCATGAAGCCTCCGAGCGCCTAACACCTGCATTAATCCGTGCCGCAAAGCGGCATCGGCTTGAGCGATTTGTTAGGCCATTAGTTTGTAAGGCCCATTGTGCCTGTGTAGACAAGGCGAGCCTCCTTAACCCAGCCCTCACTGACATCGCCAGTTACTGGATGGGTGTAGTTGACGAGCCACCAATCATCGAAATTTTTGTATGCGGTCAGGTGATCTTTTGGCACAACGAACACTGCGGTCTTACAGGACGCGAATGGGGCTGAATGAAGGTGCGTCCGATCCACTCCGTTGACTCGATGGCCTAACGGAGGCTGAGCCTCTACCGCCTCTGATTCGGCTATGAGTCGTATCTCCTCACAGATCTCTGGTTGTGCTACCGCCGAAAACGAGAACATACCAACCGCTGCCGCTATCGCAAACTTTATAAACACACAAATCTCCATATAAGGGTCTAAGGATCATCTGAATAACACGCCCTGATGCTGCTTTTGCCGCCACACGAGCATCAATATTGTGTCGGGCAGCGATTTTCATCGATTTCAGGTCGGATTTCGGCCGTTTCCGGCCTGTTCTGGCGGGCTT
>NZ_JAIWPS010000024.1:0-1240 GCF_021191595.1 Alterluteimonas muca | reverse complement strand
TGGACCGCCCAGCCTTTTGCAGACACCCGCAGGCCATAATTCATGGCTACAGCAGAGGTGTTCATGAGCAGCAAGCGATACACGGATGAGTTCAGGGCGGAGGCGGTGAAGCAGGTGCTCGAGCGGGGCTTCACGGTGGTGGATGTGGCCGCGCGGATCGGGATCCCCAAGCACACGCTGTACGACTGGGTGCAGAAGGCGAAGAAGGCCGAGAAGGCAGCCGCAGGCTCTGCGTTGGTGGGGACCGACTCGGCGGAGATGCGCCGCCTCAAGGCCGAGCTCCGGCGCGTGACCGAGGAGCGCGACATTCTAAAAAAAGCCGCCGCGTACTTTGCCAAGGGGTAAGGGCGAAGTACGCGTTCATGCGTGCGCACATCGGCGAGTTCCGACTGGTCGCGATGTGCCGGGTGCTGGGCGTGCACCGCAGCGGCTACTACGCCTGGGTCCGGCAGTCGGCCAGCCTGCGTGAGCGCGAGGATCAGCGGCTGCTTGGGCTGATCAAGCACTTCTGGCTGGCCAGCGGTGGCGTGTATGGCCACCGCAAGATCACGCTTGACCTGCGCGAAGCGGGCGAGACCTGCAGCCGCCACCGCGTGCAGCGGCTGATGAAGGCCGAGGGTCTGCGGGCGCAGGTCGGCTACGGGAGCAAGCCGCGACATCGCGGTGGCCCGGTGGGTGCGGTCGACAACGTGCTCAACCGCGACTTCGCCCCCGACGCGCCGAACAAGGTCTGGGTCACCGACATCACCTACATCCGCACCTACGAGGGCTGGCTGTTCCTGGCGGCGGTGATGGACCTGTACTCGCGGCAGATCGTGGGTTGGGCCACGGCGCCGACGATGACCAGCGACCTGGTGCTGCAGGCCCTGGTGGCGGCGGCATGGCGGCGCAAGCCGGGACCGGGCGTCATGGTGCACTCCGACCAGGGCAGCCAGTTCACCAGCAGCGACTGGCAATCGTTCCTGAAGGTGCACCGGATGGTGCCGAGCATGAGCCGCCGCGGGAACTGCCACGACAACGCGGTGGCCGAGAGCTTCTTCAGCGTCCTGAAAAAGGAGCGGATCAAGCGGCGGATCTACCCGACCAGGGCCGCGGCGGCCTCGGACGTGTTCGACTACATCGAGATGTTCTACAACCCGGTTCGTCGGCATGGTTCCGCTGGCGATGTCTCACCGGTAGAGTTCGAAAGGCGCTACGCGCAAAGCGGCCGATGAGTGTCTATGAAAATCTGGGCGGTCCA
>NZ_JAIWPS010000023.1:0-2826 GCF_021191595.1 Alterluteimonas muca | reverse complement strand
ACTACATCGAGATGTTCTACAACCCGGTTCGTCGGCATGGTTCCGCTGGCGATGTCTCACCGGTAGAGTTCGAAAGGCGCTACGCGCAAAGCGGCCGATGAGTGTCTATGAAAATCTGGGCGGTCCACCGGCCCTCTGCTTACATTTTTGGAGGCGCCTGCTCAGCGGTTCCGCAGCATTTCTAGTGCGTCGTCAAGTGCGGTGATTGCTTCGACTATTGTGCGCACAGTGGCGCGGTCAAACTCATGGTCACGCTGGGCGTCGTGGACGCCGCTGTTGAGGTAAGACCACTCGATGCTAGCGCCACTGATATTGAGCAAAGCATCGAGCGCGGCGACCGCCTCGGGCGCACCGACATACTGTGCCGCGATTCGATTGACCGCCGATCGCAATTTGCTGCACTTGTTGTTCAACTCCCATGGCGACCGGGGCCCACCCAGCTTGATGTCGATCCGACCATCCGCCCGCCGGCCCAGCCAAGTCCAAAGGCGGTCAGTCAAGCTCTCCAGTGCCGGTCGGGCTTGGCGCAGTGCCTCGCGCTTCTCGTCGGCCGCCAATGCCTGTTGGGCCAGCAGAACGTAGTTCTTCGTCGGCGGGTCGCTGTCGACGCGCAGTTCGTGCTCTCCCTGATGCGGGAGGAACTTGTAGCGTTTGATGGCCGCGGCGCGCCGCACGCCCAACTCCTGCTGGATACGGTGCAGGAATTCCTCGGCGTGCGAGGTGAGGATGATTTGCTTGTCGTCGAGCAAACCGTCCTCGAAGAATGTGCGCCAGATTCCATCACGATGGTCGTCGTCGATCGCGTTGACAACGTCATCGAAGATGACGACTGGACAGCCCTGCTCGATGTTCTTGGCGAGCAAAATCGCCAGACCTAGGCACTTGATGTGCCCTTCGCTGAAGACGATCAGAGCGTCGTAGCGCACGCCTGGCTCGGCGGCGAACTCTACCTCGATCTTGCCGTTCTCTGCGACCGGCAGCCACAGTGAGTGCAGAAGATCGCCCGCTGGATCGGCCCGGTTAAACGCGTTGTACAAATGACGGGCCTGTTCGCCCAGCCCCTGCAGCAGCACACCCGGCAGAGCGGCCAGGTAGGCTTGGATCTCGGGCAGAAAACCGTCGTAGGCCGCCTTGATTCGCTGATGGTGTGCCACCTCCGGCACTTCGGCCGCGACGGCTTTGATCAGGTCCTGGTTCGCATCGTCAAACTGAGCCACCATCTGATGGGCGGCAGTCAGGTCCTGATCAGCCGTAGCGCGCATGGTCCGCAACCGTTCGATTTCCAGCTGGTGCTGCTGCAGTCGATTCCGCTCCTGAGCCAACTCGCCGCGTGTCGCATGCACGTCACGAGCCAGCGCATCGAAGCCTTCGATGGTCTCGGCGATACGCAAAAGGGCGTGCCATGCGCGCCGGTCCCCATCGACCCACTCGCCGAGCCAGTTGCCCGCTGCGGTGGGATGGAGGAGCGGCAGCTCAGCGGCCAGCAGTTCGGCAGGACAGGCGATTGCAGCCGCCGCCAGCACGCGGCGCATCTCGTCCCACAACTCTCGGACCGCCTCGCTCAACTGCGTCCGAAGCCCGTTCTCCTGCTGTTGGAGTGCAGCCAGTTGCGCGAGCTCGTCCAGGCCCGTGCGCGCCCTGTCGAATGGGTTCTGCGTCACAGCGGCCAGTCCGGTTCCACAGGCGGGACAAGCAGTCGCTCCGTCGGCCAGGCCCAGCACTGCCTCGTAGAGCTTCGCATACGACACCTCGCCGGCGCGGGCTGCTAGTTGCGCAGAGGACTCCTGCCACTGTCCCTGGACTCGGCAGGCCTCCGCCAGCAACGTCTGTAGTCGGGCTTGGGTCACTTCGTGAAGAGCGGGCGGGATAGCGTCCAGCTGTGCCTGGACATACGGCAGCCGACCCTGTTGCTGCGGCGTACCGAGCAGCCAGTCCACGCAGGCCTGGTATGTTGCGCCAGGCGATATAAGCTGCGCCAGTGCTCGCTCTTGCTCCTCGACCGCTGCGATCTTCTGTGGGTGGACGGCGATCGTCTGCTCGGAGTTCGCCAGCTGAAGGCGACGCTGCGCCAGATGCGCCGCCTGCACGCCGGCAAGCATCAGATCCTGATCGAGCGATGGATTGAAGCCGCGCACGAACTCGCTGAATTGGTCAACGCCGAACAGGGTGGCGATGAGTTGACGCTGATCGCCCGGTGTCCGCGCGGCGATGCGGGCGAAGTCGTCTAGGCGGTTCTTCTCGATGAAGCAGAAGCGGTACTCGGCTTCGTCGGGCTCGACGACCAACACCTCATCAGCGGCTTTGGACGACAATATTGGAGCGGAGTGGCGGCGCAAGCGCACGTTGTTGCAGTAAGTCCGCTGGTCGACCCGCTTGACCTGTGCTTCGCTGATTGAGCCGAGCATAGCCATTTCCAAGGCCTCGCAGAAGCTGCTCTTTCCGGTGCCGTTGGCACCGTAGACCAAGGTGATGTCATGGCTGAGGTCGAAGGTCTCCTGTCGCATGAAACCGCGAAACGGACCAACTTCGAGTTGGTGCAGTCTCCCGAGCACAGGCCGGTTCTCGGGGCCGAGCGCATCCCCGTCGTAGGCGACAGGCATCTGCGACAGATGCCTGATAGCCAATGGCGCCAGGCGCGTGGATCGCCCGCGGCGGACAGCACCGACTTCGGCCAGTGGCTGCAAATGATCGAGCACTAGGGATCATCTGAATAACACGCCCTGATGCTGCTTTTGCCGCCACACGAGCATCAATATTGTGTCGGGCAGCGATTTTCATCGATTTCAGGTCGGATTTCGGCCGTTTCCGGCCTGTTCTGGCGGGCTT
>NZ_JAIWPS010000022.1:0-5455 GCF_021191595.1 Alterluteimonas muca | reverse complement strand
CAAAGAAAAACCCCCGCCGGGGAACCGGCGGGGGTTTCAGGGTAAAGACCCTGGCGATGACCTACTCTCGCATGCTGAATGCACACTACCATCGGCGCATATGCGTTTCACTTCCGAGTTCGGAATGGGATCGGGTGGTTCCACACAGCTATTGTCACCAGGGAGAGGGTGGAGGGTCGCCGGGGCTGTCGCGGATGCGACAGAGCAGCGCTCACGCTCTCGAGGGGTGGGATTGTAGCGAGCATTTTGAAATCGTGTCGTCGACGTGTTGTCGAGGCCTCGGTCTTCGCGTGTTCCGGCGAAGCCACTTGAGGTTATATGGTCAAGCCACACGGATCATTAGTACTGGTTAGCTCAACACATTGCTGTGCTTACACACCCAGCCTATCAACCACCTGGTCTTGATGGTTCCTTCAGGGGAGTCAAGCTCCCGGGAGATCTCATCTTGAGGCACGCTTCCCGCTTAGATGCTTTCAGCGGTTATCGTTTCCGAACGTAGCTACCCGGCAGTGCCACTGGCGTGACAACCGGAACACCAGAGGTTCGTCCACTCCGGTCCTCTCGTACTAGGAGCAGCCCCTCTCAAATCTCCAACGCCCATGGCAGATAGGGACCGAACTGTCTCACGACGTTCTGAACCCAGCTCGCGTACCACTTTAAATGGCGAACAGCCATACCCTTGGGACCGACTACAGCCCCAGGATGTGATGAGCCGACATCGAGGTGCCAAACACCGCCGTCGATATGAACTCTTGGGCGGTATCAGCCTGTTATCCCCGGAGTACCTTTTATCCGTTGAGCGATGGCCCTTCCATACAGAACCACCGGATCACTAAGTCCTAGTTTCCTACCTGCTTGATCCGTCGATCTTGCAGTCAAGCACGCTTATGCCTTTGCACACAGTGCGCGATGTCCGACCGCGCTGAGCGTACCTTCGAGCTCCTCCGTTACTCTTTGGGAGGAGACCGCCCCAGTCAAACTACCCACCATACACGGTCCCCGACCCGGATTACGGGCCCAGGTTAGAACGTCAAGCACGACAGGGTGGTATTTCAAGGATGGCTCCACCACAGCTAGCGCCATGGTTTCACAGCCTCCCACCTATCCTACACAGACGAACTCAACGTTCAGTGTAAAGCTATAGTAAAGGTTCACGGGGTCTTTCCGTCTTGCCACGGGAACGCTGCATCTTCACAGCGATTTCAATTTCACTGAGTCTCGGGTGGAGACAGCGCCGCCATCGTTACGCCATTCGTGCAGGTCGGAACTTACCCGACAAGGAATTTCGCTACCTTAGGACCGTTATAGTTACGGCCGCCGTTTACCGGGGCTTCGATCAAGAGCTTCGCCTTGCGGCTGACCCCATCAATTAACCTTCCGGCACCGGGCAGGCGTCAGACCCTATACGTCCACTTTCGTGTTTGCAGAGTCCTGTGTTTTTGATAAACAGTCGCAGCGGCCTGGTCACTGCGGCCCCCGATCGCTATAGCCCGCATGGGCCACGACCAAGGGCGCACCTTCTCCCGAAGTTACGGTGCTATGTTGCCTAGTTCCTTCACCCGAGTTCTCTCAAGCGCCTTAGAATTCTCATCCTGCCCACCTGTGTCGGTTTACGGTACGGTCTGCGTGAGCTGAAGCTTAGGGGCTTTTCCTGGAAGCGTGGGATCAGTGACTTCAGTCTAATGACCTGGTCTCGGTGCTCGGTCTTGAAGGGGCCCGGATTTGCCTAAGCCCCAAACCTACCGCCTTTCCCCGGGACAACCAACGCCCGGTACACCTACCCTTCTCCGTCCCCCCATCGCACTCACGCGAGGTGCTGGAATATTAACCAGCTTCCCATCGACTACGCATTTCTGCCTCGCCTTAGGGGCCGACTCACCCTGCGCCGATTAACGTTGCGCAAGGAAACCTTAGGCTTTCGGCGTGCGGGCTTTTCACCCGCATTATCGTTACTCATGTCAGCATTCGCACTTCCGATACCTCCAGCGGACTTCTCAATCCACCTTCGCAGGCGTACGGAACGCTCCTCTACCGCGTACATATAAATATGCACACCCCAAGCTTCGGTTCAGTGCTTTAGCCCCGTTAAATCTTCCGCGCAGACCGACTCGACCAGTGAGCTATTACGCTTTCTTTAAAGGATGGCTGCTTCTAAGCCAACCTCCTGGCTGTCTGTGCCTTTCCACATCGTTTCCCACTTAGCACTGAATTTGGGACCTTAGCTGTGGGTCTGGGTTGTTTCCCTTTTCACGACGGACGTTAGCACCCGCCGTGTGTCTCCCATGCAGTCCGTCTCGGTATTCGGAGTTTGCCATGGTTTGGTAAGTCGCGATGACCCCCTAGCCATAACAGTGCTCTACCCCCGAGAGGATTCACATGAGGCGCTACCTAAATAGCTTTCGAGGAGAACCAGCTATCTCCGGGTTCGATTAGCTTTTCACTCCTAATCACACCTCATCCCCTACCTTTGCAACGGGAGTGGGTTCGGGCCTCCAGTACCTGTTACGGTACCTTCACCCTGGGCATGACTAGATCACCCGGTTTCGGGTCTATTGCCCGCGACTATGCGCCCTTATCAGACTCGGTTTCCCTTCGCCTCCCCTATACGGTTAAGCTTGCCACGAACAATAAGTCGCTGACCCATTATACAAAAGGTACGCAGTCACTCCTTGCGGAGCTCCTACTGCTTGTACGCACACGGTTTCAGGGTCTATTTCACTCCCCTCGCCGGGGTTCTTTTCGCCTTTCCCTCACGGTACTGGTTCACTATCGGTCGGTCAGGAGTATTTAGCCTTGGAGGATGGTCCCCCCATGTTCAGACAGGGTTTCTCGTGCCCCGCCCTACTCAATTTCATCGACATGGCCCTTTCACGTACCGGGCTGTCACCGTCTATGGCCAGTCTTTCCAGACTGTTCCGCTAGAACCACATCGACTTTTGGGCTGTTCCCCGTTCGCTCGTCACTACTCAGGGAATCTCGGTTGATTTCTTTTCCTGCGGTTACTTAGATATTTCAGTTCACCGCGTTCGCCTTGCATGGCTATGTATTCACCATGCAATACCTCTTGCGAGGTGGGTTTCCCCATTCGGACATTGCCGGATCAAAGCTTGTTGCCAGCTCCCCGACACTTTTCGCAGGCTGCCACGTCCTTCATCGCCTCTGACCGCCAAGGCATCCACCGTGTGCGCTTATTCGCTTGACCATATAACCCCAAGTCGCCTCGGAGTTGAATGTGTCCGCGGGTACAAACCGCAGACGCGAATTTCAACGACATCAAGTTTTCAGGGGATTTGCTCCCCCGCCTTAGCCTCTACGACACGTCTGGACATTTCGTTCCAAAACGCTCGCTACATCCCAATTTTCAAAGATCATGGCCCCGCCTCAACGCGGAACCCATCTAATTCTTTCGTGTACGCCGTCATCCAGAAAAACTGGTGGGTCTGGGAGGACTCGAACCACCGACCTCACCCTTATCAGGGGTGCGCTCTAACCACCTGAGCTACAGACCCAAATCACTTGGGCTCAACCCTGGTGGAGCCAGTCGGGATCGAACCGACGACCCCCTGCTTGCAAAGCAGGTGCTCTCCCAGCTGAGCTATGGCCCCATGTAAGGGACTGTTCCGGCCTATGCCGGAACTTTCTGGATGCAGGTGACTTGTGCGGACGCCTGGACGGTGGAAGCCGTCCGGTCTCTAAAGGAGGTGATCCAGCCGCACCTTCCGATACGGCTACCTTGTTACGACTTCACCCCAGTCATCTGCCACACCGTGGCAAGCGCCCTCCCGAAGGTTAGGCTACCTGCTTCTGGTGCAACAAACTCCCATGGTGTGACGGGCGGTGTGTACAAGGCCCGGGAACGTATTCACCGCAGCAATGCTGATCTGCGATTACTAGCGATTCCGACTTCACGGAGTCGAGTTGCAGACTCCGATCCGGACTGAGAGAAGGTTTCTGGGATTGGCTTGCCCTCGCGGGTTTGCAGCCCTCTGTCCTTCCCATTGTAGTACGTGTGTAGCCCTGGCCGTAAGGGCCATGATGACTTGACGTCATCCCCACCTTCCTCCGGTTTGTCACCGGCGGTCTCCTTAGAGTTCCCACCATTACGTGCTGGCAACTAAGGACAAGGGTTGCGCTCGTTGCGGGACTTAACCCAACATCTCACGACACGAGCTGACGACAGCCATGCAGCACCTGTGTTCCGGTTCCCGAAGGCACCCTCCGATCTCTCAGAGGTTCCGGACATGTCAAGGCCAGGTAAGGTTCTTCGCGTTGCATCGAATTAAACCACATACTCCACCGCTTGTGCGGGCCCCCGTCAATTCCTTTGAGTTTCAGTCTTGCGACCGTACTCCCCAGGCGGCGAACTTAACGCGTTAGCTTCGATACTGAGTGCCAAATTGCACCCAACATCCAGTTCGCATCGTTTAGGGCGTGGACTACCAGGGTATCTAATCCTGTTTGCTCCCCACGCTTTCGTGCCTCAGTGTCAGTGCTGGTCCAGATGGCCGCCTTCGCCACGGATGTTCCTCCTGATCTCTACGCATTTCACTGCTACACCAGGAATTCCGCCATCCTCTACCGCACTCTAGCCTGCCAGTATCCAATGCAATTCCCAGGTTGAGCCCAGGGCTTTCACATCAGACTTAACAAACCACCTACGCACGCTTTACGCCCAGTAATTCCGAGTAACGCTTGCACCCTTCGTATTACCGCGGCTGCTGGCACGAAGTTAGCCGGTGCTTATTCTTTGGGTACCGTCAGAACAATCGGGTATTAATCGACTGCTTTTCTTTCCCAACAAAAGGGCTTTACAACCCGAAGGCCTTCTTCACCCACGCGGCATGGCTGGATCAGGCTTGCGCCCATTGTCCAATATTCCCCACTGCTGCCTCCCGTAGGAGTCTGGACCGTGTCTCAGTTCCAGTGTGGCTGATCATCCTCTCAGACCAGCTACGGATCGTCGCCTTGGTGGGCCTTTACCCCGCCAACTAGCTAATCCGACATCGGCTCATCTATCCGCGCAAGGCCCGAAGGTCCCCTGCTTTCACCCGTAGGTCGTATGCGGTATTAGTCCCGGTTTCCCGAGGTTATCCCCCACGTATAGGCAGATTCCGATGTATTCCTCACCCGTCCGCCACTCGCCACCCAGGGAGCAAGCTCCCCTGTGCTGCCGTTCGACTTGCATGTGTTAGGCCTGCCGCCAGCGTTCACTCTGAGCCAGGATCAAACTCTTCACTTAAGTCTTGCATAGGGCCGAAACCCCATTAAAGCTTGAGTGCAGTCGTCGTCCGGAGCTCGAATTCAATCACTCGCATTTGCATGCTTGGAATCGACTCTGTGCTCTTTCGAACGTCTGCGTTGTTGGATGGTCATCCAGCCGCCAGACGTCCGCACAAGTCTCCTGCGTACACTGTCAAAGATCTTCAGGCTCCGGCCTCAGCGCCGCGAACCCCTT
>NZ_JAIWPS010000021.1:0-10667 GCF_021191595.1 Alterluteimonas muca | reverse complement strand
ACTACATCGAGATGTTCTACAACCCGGTTCGTCGGCATGGTTCCGCTGGCGATGTCTCACCGGTAGAGTTCGAAAGGCGCTACGCGCAAAGCGGCCGATGAGTGTCTATGAAAATCTGGGCGGTCCAAGGCTTGAAGAAATAGCCATTGCGCGCGGCCCACAGCGCATCCCGGTTCGCGGGCACGAGTTCGACCGTGGGCGGGATCACCTGGCCCAGCAGTGCCGTCGAACCCGCATCGACCCCGAACCGACCAAGCAGGACAGGGTCTCCCAGCACCGCAAGGTTGCGCTTGTCGGCGAACAGTGCGTGGGCACGCGGATGCGGCATCAGCGCGACGTCCCCTGCCAGGTAAGCCTCACGAATGTCTGCATGCGAGGCATCCTCGAGCGCGAAATCGGTCAACCGGTTGTAGACAGTGTCGATTCGACCGTGGGCATCCTCAAGCCCGTCCGAACCAAACGACAAATCCTCGGGAGCGCTGATCACGCAGTCCACGCCATGGTCCCGAAACGCGTTCGCGTACAGCTCAAACTCGGGGTAAAGGAACTGCGCTCGCGGAGTGCTGTCCACGATGGCCAGGCGCGACGGCGTGCGCCCGGATTGCTGCCGAGCATCCTCCATCCAGGCCGTGACGGCCGCATCACGCGCTTGGGCCGCGTTGGTCCAGGTGGCCCATGCTGGCGGCGCGCAAGACCGCACGGCATCGAGCAACAAGGCATTGAGGAGCAGACCGCCTGGATTGGTGTTGACCTCGATCAGCCGCGGCCCATCGACCGTCAGGTGAAAGTCCAGACCCAGGACGCCCCCCGCCGAACCCGGATCATGGGTTGCAATGTCAGGGGCCCATTGCAGGACCCGTTGGCTATATCCCGGGTTTCCTGCGACGTCGAAGACCGCCGCCGCGACTCGTCCCATGGCCTCCAACGCGGGCCGATCAACGAACAAGGCATAGGGTGAAAATAAGTGCGCGTGTACGGCGGGATCAGTCGTGAACTCCGGAAAGGCACCCCGGATCGACTCGTGCAGACGGAGGATGTCGACCACTTCGCATGCACACCGCTGGTTGAGCGGCGCGCTTTCCAGGGTGGCACAGTCGATCTCGCAGCCTGTCTGTCCAACTATTATCGGAGTCCGCGGTTCAACCACAACAGGGATTGTTCTGTTGGATCGGTGGACATGGCACTGTTCCGAACGAGCAGAACACACAGCAGTCGCCTTGATGCGGACGCAAAACCGCTCCACAGCCCGTGCACTCATAGAAGAATTGACACGCTGTGATGGGCATTGTCTCGGTCGCCCGATGGCCGCACTCCGGGCAGGTCAAGACGCTTTCCAGCTTGACGTCACTCACCGCGAGTCCGCACCTTGGCCGGGAAGCCTGCTTCCGTGACTGCACGCGCGATTCCGGCTGCATCCGTCTGGCTCGATTCGAACGTCACCGTGACTGTTTCAGCCCGGGTGTCCACCTTCACATCGGCCACGCCCGGCACCTTCTCCAGCGCCTTCCTGATGGTGATGCCGCAGGCGGGACAGGTCATGTTCTCAACATCGAGCATCACTACGGTTGCGGGCGTCGCAAGAGCGGCACCGACCGACAGAGCAGCCACCAGGGCCAGTATCCACTTGTGCATCGCGCCTCCTACAGAATCCAGACGATGTAATAGGGAAACAGCAGCAACAGGACGATGAGGGCTGTCGCCAACCAGAGCCAACGTCGCCTGCGTCGCAGAGCGTCCGGGGCGATGCAACTGCCATCCACACCGCACCGTGCCGCCGGTCGATACAGCATCCAAAACGCCACGGCCAAGAACAGTACGGCGGCGGCGCTGAACCAGGGCCTCAAGGGATCGAGAGCTGTCAGGGTGCCGATCCAGGCGCCACTGATGCCCAGCAGGACCAGCACCAGCGGCACGACGCAGCAGACCGATGCGCCAATGGCGGCGATGCTCGCGCCAACGATGGCTGGAACAGACGATTTGGCCGGGGTTGTTTGCATCAGAGTATATTAGCCTCTGTACCTAGGTACGGAGTCAAGCCGTGCGTCCGAACACGTTTACGATCAGCCGGCTGGCGGCGGCGGCCGATGTGCATGTCGAAACCGTGCGCTACTACCAGCGACGTAGGCTGCTGCGTCAACCCGAGCGACCGATAGGAGGCGTGCGTCGTTACGACGAAAACGATGTCAATCGGCTTCAGTTCATCCGTCGCGCTCAGATGATGGGATTCAGCCTCGACGAGATCGCTGGCCTGCTACAGATCACAGGCGAGCGTTCTTGCGAGCAGACCCGTCAATTGACCGAGCGAAAGCTCGCCGATGTCCGTCTACGAATCCGCGAGCTGCGACAGCTGGAGAGGGATCTCGAACAGAAAGTAGCGCGGTGCGCCCAAGTGCCGGCGGGAGAGTACTGCCCAACCCTCGATTTTCTGGAGCGGCCAAGAAAGCCAGCTGCGACAGGCAGTTAGCTCACTTTCGGCCCGTTTTTACACGAATCCCTGCCGACCCTCGTGACCGCCTGCGCGTGCGCCCCGGCGAAAAAGTGCCGGTCGACGGCAGCGTGCTCGAGGGCAGCTCCCATATCGACGAATCGATGCTGAGCGGCGAACCGGTGCCGGTGTTCAAGCAGGCGGGTGACCCGGTGATCGGCGCAACGATGAACACCTCGGGCAGCCTGGTGATCCGCGCCGAGAAGGTCGGTTCGGCCACCGTGCTGGCGCAGATCGTGCAGCTGGTGGCCCAGGCGCAACGCTCGCGGGCACCGATGCAGCGCATGGCCGACACCGTCGCACGCTGGTTCGTGCTGGCGGTACTGGCCGTGGCCGTCGTGAGCTTCTTCGTCTGGGGGTTCACCGGGCCGGAGCCGTCGTGGACCTACGCCATCCTTACGTCGGTGTCGGTGCTGATCATCGCCTGCCCCTGTGCACTCGGCCTGACAACGCCGATGTCGGTGATGGTGGCCACCGGACGCGCCGCGCAGGCCGGCGTGCTGTTCCGCGACGCCGAGGCGATCGAGACTTCCGCCGCATCGATACGCTCGTCGTCGACAAGACCGGCACGCTCACCGAAGGCCGGCCGGTGTTCCGGGAAACGGTGCCGGTCGCGGGCTGGACGCACGACGAGGTGCTGCGCATTGCCGCGAGCATCGACCAGGGCAGCGAGCATCCGCTGGCCGAGGCGATCGTCGCGGAAGCCCGCAAGTGCGATCTGGCATTGGAAACGCCGCAGGGCTTCGAGTCATCGACCGGCATCGGCGTGCGCGGCCACGTGGCCGGACGCGCGATCGCACTCGGCAACACCGCGCTGATGGCCGAGCAGGGTGTCGACCCTGCCCCGCTGGCCGCACCCGCCGAAGCCTTGCGGGCCGAGGGCGCCAGCGTGATGTTCCTGGCCGTCGATGGCGCACTTGCCGGGCTCGTCGCCGTGGCCGATCCGGTCAAGGCCTCGACGCCGGAAGCGATCGCGGCGCTGCGTGGCCTCGGGCTGCGCATCGTCATGGCCACCGGCGACGGCGGGACCACCGCGCGTGCGGTCGCGCGCAGCCTCGGCATCGACGAGGTGCATGGCGAGGTGCGGCCGCAGGACAAGGTCGCACTGGTCGAGCGCCTGAAGTCGCAGGGCCGGCGCGTGGCGATGGCCGGTGATGGCATCAACGACGCGCCTGCGCTGGCGGCGGCGGATATCGGCGTGGCGATGGGTACCGGCACCGACGTGGCGATGTCGAGCGCCCAGGTCACCCTGGTCAAGGGCGACCTGCGTGGCATCGTCCGCGCGCGTGCGCTGTCGGAAGCCACGGTGTCGAACATGAAGCAGAACCTCGGCTTCGCCTTCGTCTACAACGCGGTCGGGGTGCCGATTGCTGCAGGCGTGCTCTACCCCGTCTTCGGCATCCTGCTCAGTCCGATGCTGGCCGCGCTGGCGATGAGCCTGAGTTCGGTCTCGGTGATCGGCAACGCATTGCGTCTGCGGGTGCGAACGCCTGCAGCTGATGCAGGCGACGAGGTCGACGCATCCGCACGCTGATCGCGGCCGTTCCACGTGCTCGACGTGCACACGCACGCGTGCGAAACAAAATCCACAAAACCTGTTGCGCTTCCCGGAGGGCCTCCTTACAATTCCGCTCCCGACACAACGGGGCCATAGCTCAGCTGGGAGAGCGCCTGCATGGCATGCAGGAGGTCGGCGGTTCGATCCCGCCTGGCTCCACCACGGTACGCACCACAGGCCGGTGCAAACGTGTTCGCAGTACCACGTCCCTATCGTCTAGAGGCCTAGGACACCACCCTTTCACGGTGGCGACCGGGGTTCGAATCCCCGTAGGGACGCCAAGCGAACACGACGAACGACGCCCGCAACCGCGGGCGTTTTTCGTTTGTGCCGATTAACGGATTTCCAATCCATTGCCTGCTCCAATCGCGGGTCGACGTGCAGTGCACCCCGCCGTGCATCGAACGGCCCGCGACCCTGGAGCAGCATGCCACCCGATCCCAAGGCCGCTGCGGCCACCACCGCCGCACATGACCCGCGCCCCACCCTGGGGCCGGCCGCTGCATTCGCCATCACCATCGGCATCGTGGTCGGTGCCGGCATCTTCCGCACGCCGTCGCTGGTTGCAGGCGCATCGTCGAGTGGGGCGATGATGCTCGTCGCGTGGCTGGTCGGCGGCGCGCTGTCGGTGGTCGGTGCCCTCTGCTACGCCGAACTCGCCACCACGTACCCGCAGGCCGGTGGCGACTACGCATACCTGCGCCGTGCCTATGGCAGGCGGCCCGCGTTCCTCTATGCATGGGCACGGCTGACGGTCATCCAGACCAGCTCGATCGTGCTGCTGGCCTATGTCATCGGCGACTACATGCAGCAGCTGTTCGACCTCGGCCCGTGGTCGTCGTCGCTCTATGCCGCCGCCACCGTCGTGGTGCTGACCGCGGTGAACTGGTGGGGCGTGCGCCAGGGCACGACGGTGCAGAACGTGCTGACGGCGGTGGAGATCGCGGGCGTGCTGCTCATCATCGTCGCGGGCCTGCTGTTCGCGCCCGCGGCGGCCCCCACGCACTTCGGCGGCGGCGCCGACGGCAGCTCGCTCGGGCTGGTGCTGGTGTTCGTGCTGCTGACCTACGGCGGCTGGAACGAGGCGGTCTACATTACCTCGGAAGTGCGCGATGCGCGGCGCTGGATGCCGCGCATCCTGGTCCTCAGCCTGATCGTGATCGCGGCCCTTTACCTGCTCGTCAACCTCGCCTATCTGCGCGTGCTGGGCCTCGGCGGCATGGCCGCATCCGATGCGGGGGCGGCGGACCTGGTGCGTGCCGCGTTCGGGCCGACGGGTTCAGCCGTGATGAGCGCGATCGTGGTGGCCGCCGCGCTGACGTCGGCCAACGCCACCATGATCACCGGCGCGCGCAGCGTGTACGCGGTCGGCCGTGATTTCCCGGCGCTCGGCTTCATCGGCCGCTGGGACCGGCAGCACGGCACCCCGCGCGCGGCGATGCTCGCGCAGGGCGTGCTTTCGTTGCTGCTGGTCGGCCTTGCCGCCACCGCCATCGACGGCTTCCGCACCGCGGTGGAGTACACGGCGCCGGTGTTCTGGCTGTTTTTCCTGCTGGTCGGCCTGTCGCTGTTCGTGCTGCGCCGGCGTGATCCGGCGCGCGCGCGCCCGTTCCGGGTGCCGCTGTATCCGCTGCTACCACTGCTGTTCTGCGCGACCAGCGCCTACCTGCTGTACTCCAGTCTGGCGTATACAGGCATGGGCGCACTCGTCGGCGTCGGCGTACTGGCGCTGGGCGGGGTGCTGCTGCTGTTCCTCGAACCGTCCACCCGCACCGAGGAGTCACCATGAGCTTCCCGAAGACACTCGCCGGTCTGCTGCTGTGCCTGCCCCTGGTGGCAGCCTGCGCGGACGAGGCGACACCGGCCGAACGCACCAGCGACGCCGCGATGACCGCCACCGCCGACGCGCAGGACATGCAGCCCGTCTCCGCCGCCACCGAACCGCCCTCCCCCTATGCCGAAGTCGACATCCCGAAACCCAGCCGCGAACCCGACGTGATCTACGTCCCCACCCCGCAGCCGGTGGTGGACGCGATGCTGGAACTGGCAGGGGTGGACTCCAACGACATCCTCTACGACCTCGGCTCCGGCGATGGCCGCATCCCGGTCACCGCCGCACAGAAGCATGGCATCCGCGCCGTCGGCATCGACATCAACCCGATCCGCATACGCGAGGCGAACGCCAACGCCGAGAAGGCCGGCGTGACCGACCTGGTGGAGTTTCGCGAGGAGGATCTGTTCGAGACCGACATCAGCGAGGCCACGGTGGTCACGCTGTACCTGCTGCAGAGCCTCAACGTGCGCCTGCGGCCGAAGCTGCTGAGCGAACTCAGGCCCGGCACCCGCATCGTCAGCCACGCGTTCGACATGGCCAACGAGTGGGAGCCCGAAGAGACCCGCGCCGTCGGCGACAGCAGCATGATCTACCTGTGGACGGTGCCCGAGCGCTGAGGCGCGGGGCTTGCGGTCAGGCTTCGGCGAGCGGTTCCGCTTCGCCGGCCGGCACCAGCGTGGCCACGCCGTGGCCGCGCTCGGCCAGGTACTGCAGCCATTTGCCGAGGAAGGTGTTCATCCGCATGCGGTGACCGATCACCTCGGCCGGCGGCGGGAACATGCCGATGACGTCCTGCCAGCGCCGCCCCACGTAACAGTGCGTAGCCTCGACCTGGCGGGCGTCGCGGTACAGGCGCAGATAGGCGGAGGGATCGGGCTCTCCGGTGAGCGGATCGACCAGTCCGTACGACAGCCGCAGCTCGGTGGTGTAACGGTGCTGGTCGAGCACGTCCAGGTGCACATCCAGGCCATCGCCGATGCTCGACAGGTAACGCCCGGGGGCAAGTCCGCCCGGCTCGAACAGCCGCACCAGGCGCGTGTGGTTCTCGGCGTACAGACCCATCAGCCAGCCGAGGCGGCCGAGACGGGGGATGCGGGGCTGGCGGAGCATCAATCGGGACATGGATCGATCCTACACGCCGGATCGCCAACGTTGGCCGCACGGGGCACGCCGCACCTGAGCCCGCCGTTCATGGGGTTCAGGAAATGCGGAGCGCCGGTCAGAACATCTCGCGGTTGATGTCGAGGTCCTCGAGGATCCGGCTGGAGATCTCCTCGATCGACGCATGCGTGGTGCTGAGGATCGGGATGCGTTCCATGCGCAGCATCGTCTCCGCCGCAGCCACTTCGGTGCGGCAGGTCTCGAGCTTGGCGTAGTGCGAATTGGGCCGTCGCTCCTGGCGGATCTGGTGCAGGCGCTGCGGATCGATCGTCAGCCCGTAGAGCTTGGAACGGTACGGGCGCAGCCGTGGCGGCAGCCGGTCCGATTCCAGGTCCTCCTCGGTGAGCGGGTAGTTGGCTGCACGGATGCCGTAGTGCAGGGCCAGGTACACGCAGGTCGGCGTCTTGCCGGCGCGCGACACCGCCACCAGGATCACGTCGGCCTCGTCGTAGTTCAGCGCGATGCCGTCGTCGTGCGCCAGCGCGAAGTTCATCGCGTTGATGCGCCGGTGGTAGGTGTCGAAGTCCACCATCCCGTGCGCGCGGCCGACCCGCGACTCGCGCGCCACCCCAAGCTCCACTTCCATCGGCGCGATGAACGGTGCGAACACGTCGAGGATCAGCGCACCACTGCGCGCCAGGGCGGCGTTGATGGCCGGGTCCACGCAGGAACTCACCACGATCGGCCGGTAGCCGTGGTGCTCGCACGCGCGCCCGATCTCGGCCACTGCCTGCTCCGCCTTCTCGACGCTGTCGACGAAGGGGATGCGGTCGGTGACAAAGCGGAAGCCCACGAACTGCGTCAGCAGGCTGTGGCCGATGGTCTCGGCGGTGATCCCGGTACCGTCGGACACGTAGAACACCGGCCGCACCGGGGAATGGTTCGAGTCCTGGGCCATCTTTACTCCGCGCCAATGTTCGCGAGGGCTAAAATAGCGCCTTCGCCGGGCCGCGTCCCGCGCGACACCCGCTTCGCCTTCCGAAAACACCCATGGAGAGCCTCCCTTGAGCGCCAATATCCTCTGGCTGCACGACCTGCGACTCGGCGACCTCGCCCAGGTCGGCGGCAAGAACTCCTCGCTTGGCGAGATGATCGGCAACCTGGCCCAGCTCGGCGTTTCGGTGCCGGGCGGATTTGCCACCACCGCCGATGCGTTCAAGGACTTCATCGCCCACAACAACCTGCACCAGCGCATCTTCGACCGCCTGGCCACGCTGGATGTCGAGGATGTCACCGCGCTGACCGCCGCCGGTGGCGAGATCCGTGGCTGGGTGATCGAGGCGCCGCTGCAGCCGGGCCTGGAGCAGGACATCCGCACCGCCTACGCGAAGCTGTGCGCCGACAACGGCGGTGGCGAGGTTGCGGTGGCGGTGCGCTCTTCAGCGACGGCCGAGGATCTGCCCGATGCCTCGTTCGCCGGCCAGCAGGAAACCTTCCTCAACGTCACCGGCGCCGACGACGTCGTGGTCAAGGTCAAGGAGGTCTTCGCAAGCCTCTACAACGACCGCGCGATCGCCTATCGCGTGCATCACGGCTTCAAGCACGAGGACGTGTTCCTGTCGGCCGGCGTGCAGCTGATGGTGCGTTCGGACTGTGGCGCCTCGGGCGTGCTGTTCACCCTCGACACCGAATCCGGCTTCCGCGACGTGGTGTTCATCACCTCGAGCTACGGCCTCGGCGAGAACGTCGTGCAGGGCGCGGTCAATCCCGACGAGTTCTATGTCTACAAGCCCACGCTGCGGCAGGGCAAGCCGGCGATCCTGCGCCGCTCGCTGGGCGCCAAGCAGATCCGCATGGTCTATTCCGACCAGCCGGGCGAGCGCGTGCGCAACGAGGACACCCCCGCCGCGCTGCGTGCGAAGTTCTCGATCACCGACGAGGATGTGCAGGAACTCGCACGCCAGGCGCTGACCATCGAGCAGCATTACGAGCGGCCGATGGACATCGAGTGGGCGAAGGATGGCGTCAGCGGCAAGCTGTTCATCGTGCAGGCGCGCCCGGAAACGGTGAAGTCGCGCGGCAAGGCCACGCAGATCGAGCGCTACACGCTGGGCCAGCGCGGCCCGGTGGTCACCGAAGGCCGTGCGATCGGCCAGAAGATCGGCTCAGGCGTTGCACGCGTGGTGCGTTCGCTCGACGACATGCACAAGGTGCAGCCGGGCGACGTGCTGGTCGCCGACATGACCGATCCGGACTGGGAGCCGGTGATGAAGCGCTCCGCGGCGATCGTCACCAACCGGGGTGGCCGCACCTGCCACGCCGCGATCATCGCCCGCGAGCTGGGCGTACCCGCCGTGGTCGGCACCGGCAACGCGCTGGACAGCATCAAGGATGGCCAGATGGTCACGGTGAGCTGCGCCGAGGGTGATACCGGCATCATCTACGACGGCGAGCTGCCCTTCGAACGCACGACGACCGACCTGTCGTCGATGCCGGAAGCACCGCTCAAGATCATGATGAACGTCGCCAACCCGGAACGCGCCTTCGACTTCGGCCAGCTGCCCAACGCCGGCATCGGCCTGGCGCGCCTGGAGATGATCATCGCCAGCCATATCGGCGTGCATCCGCGTGCGCTGCTGGAATACGACCGCCAGGATGCGAAGACGAAGGGGGCAATCGACGAGCGCATCGCCGGCTACGCCGATCCGGTGTCGTTCTACGTCGACCGCCTCGCCGAGGGCATCGCCACGCTGACGGCCTCGGTGGCACCGAACCCGGTCATCGTGCGCATGTCCGACTTCAAGTCGAACGAATACGCCAACCTGCTCGGCGGCCGCCAGTACGAGCCGGAGGAAGAAAACCCGATGATCGGCTTCCGCGGCGCCAGCCGCTATGTCGATCCGTCATTCGCACCCTCCTTCGCCCTCGAGTGCCGGGCGGTCAAGCGCGTGCGCGAGGACATGGGGCTGGACAACCTCTGGGTGATGATCCCGTTCGTGCGCACGCTGGGCGAAGGCCGCAAGGTGCTCGACGTGCTGGCACAGAACGGCCTCAAGCAGGGTGACAACGGGCTCAAGGTCATCATGATGTGCGAGGTGCCGTCGAATGCACTGCTGGCCGACGAGTTCCTCGACATGTTCGACGGCTTCTCGATCGGCTCCAACGACATGACCCAGCTGACCCTCGGGTTGGATCGCGATTCGGCGATCGTCGCCGGGCTGTTCGACGAGCGCGATCCTGCCGTCAAGAAGATGCTGTCGATGGCCATCCAGGCAGCGCGCCGCCGCGGCAAGTACATCGGCATCTGTGGCCAGGGGCCGAGCGACCATCCGGACCTTGCGGAGTGGTTGATGCAGGAAGGCATCGAGTCGGTCTCGCTCAATCCGGACACGGTGGTCGACACCTGGCTGCGGCTGGCGAAGCTCAAGGCGCAGGGCTGATTCCACTGCGGTGACAGCTGTACAAAAGGCCGGGGCCTGCAAGGGCTCCGGCTTTTTTGTGGAGCGTTCTCCCGCGTCGGGGCGATGGCAGACGTTTGGACTGCTCGGGCACGCCGGTGAATTACTCCGTTGCGACGCGCGCCCCCGTCGCGCGCACCGGGGGGTGTGCTCCCCCGGCCGGAGTCCGCGTCCAGCTACCACGGCCGGCCGCCGGCCATCCATGGCCGGCTGGGAGCACACCCCCCGGTG